>NZ_CP080628.1 GCF_025917315.1 Halomonas qaidamensis
CGGTTTAGTCGCGGACAATCACGCCACGGCTTACTAGGTCGTTGGTGCCTGCGGTAATTGCGGCCTCGTCGGCAGCTTCTGGCCAGCCCAGCAATGCGCCGTGAACCTCACAAGCGCGCACATGCACGGTGATAGGCTGCGGGGTTTCGCTGGCATCGGCAGCGCCATAAAGCACCGCCTTGGCTACCTCGGTGCCGTCGGCGGCGGCAGGCGCTAGCGGCACGTAATCACCTGCGCCATTCATCGCCAGCACCGCGCCCGCTGGCAGGTTGCCACTGGCCAGCATGCCCGACTCACGGGAGCGGGCACCGCTGGCCTCGGATAAAATATGCTCGCCAGTGTGGGTGCTTTCGATGTGTGTTTTAGTTGGCATAACGCTGTCTCTTCTGTTGAGTTAATGAGGGCAGGCTATGCCTGCCTGGGGCTGATGCGGGCATAGATTTTGTCGTAATCAATACCCTTGCTTTTCGCTTGCCCGCCTTCGGGGGAATGGCCGTTGTGAATGTGCTGGCCTTCGCCGTGTGCGGCGGCTACGTCCATCACGTATTCGCTGGCCTGGGTTTCATCCATGCCGTTACTAATCAGCTTTTCCATTAGCTGGGGTTGCCCAGTGGTCTGACAGGCCTTAATGATGCTGGTCACGCGGGCGCGCTCTGCGTTAACCGCCTGCTCTGGCTGGGCACCTTGCAGCGCCTCAATGGCAGCAACGGCGCTTTCTGGCGTCTGCTGAATAGCGGAAACCTCAAGATTTAGCGCCTTAGCAATCAGCGCTAGCGGCTTGCTTTCGCTGGCATTGCCGGGGGATTGCTGCCGTAGGGCAATAATCTGATCACCTAAGTCAGCAGCTTGGGTTTCGGCTTCTTCAGGGGTAATGTCGAACGCCAGCGCTAACGCATCGGCGGCGGTCATGGTGGCGTTAACAGCCCCCACTTTTGCGCGCAGATTGATCAGCTCGCCACGCTCTTCCAGCTGCTTTCTAAAGTGCGCAAGGTCGGCGCATGCTACTGCCTGCAGCTTGGCGTCTTTGTCGGTAGCGAATCCCCATTCGAGCGCTTCGTCAGCGCTCATTACGGTGTCACCTTGATCTAGCAAGCCGTTGATCTCGTCGGCGGTTTTGCCTGTCGCCATTACGAACAAATCAACAATTGCATCATCAAACTTCGTGAGATTGTCGGCGGTATCGCGCATCTCTTTGGCGTTATAAAAACCCACCATGAGCGAGCTAGCACGATGGGTCATCATGGTGGTGCCTACGCCCATGGTGCGCGTATCGCCCGCCAGCATGATCGTTACTGCAATGCTTGCCGCTTGCCCGGTCACCTTTACGTGTACCTGGGCGGGGTGGTCTTTGAGGTAGTGAAAGATACGCACGCCGCTGGCCACATCACCACCAGGACAGTTCATTTCAAGGTGGATCTCGTCTAACTCGCCTAGCTCATCAACAGCGGCGATAAACTCACGGGCAGGCTTTTCGCCGCGAAAATCGACAATCCAATCAGGCGCGTAATCTGAGCCAATCGGCTTATCAATCACCACCTTTGCTTTTCGCGGGTTGCTCGCCAGCGCTTGTGCTGTAAACCATGTCATGGTTAATCGTCCTCGTTTTCGTCGTCGTTGGCGGCCAATGCTTCAAGCGCTTTGTGCAGCCCGCCATTTTTGGCCGTGATACGGGGGTCTGAATCCAACACCAGTTTGTAGGTGTCGGCGCTCCGGTTGCCCTTGGCAATTTCTGCATCCAGCAGGTTGAGCGACCAACCACGCTCGCCTGCTTTCTCGCTGCGCGGGGCAAAGCCTGCGCGCACTTCGAGCATGTCGGCGGTGACTTCTTTTAGCGGGTCTACCCATGCCCACTTGGGCGCGATCCAGTCGATGGCCAGCAGCTCTTTGCGCATTTGCCAGTAGCCAGGAATGATTAGCCGCCCAGTAATTACCGCCACATCTAGCCACTTGGCAGCGACGCGGCGGCACCACTGGTGCACCATTAAATTGGCTTGGAGCATTTCAGCGCGGCGGCGAAACTCTAAAAGGCCCGCACGTATTGAGCTGTAGTTGACGCCTTTTAGGTCGCCGGTCATTTGCTCATAGGTAAGCCCAGCGCCAGCGCCCACCGCCAGCAGCTCAGTACGTAGCCACTCGGTGTACTGGCCTTGAATATCTGGCGGTGCCGAGAAAGTGACTTCTTCGTCATCTTCCATGTAGTGAATGCCGCCGGGCGTAAACTCTTCAAAGCGCTCTACTTCCCCTGGGGCTTTCACTAACTCGCCAAAATATGGCCCTTCCTGCTCTGGGTCTTGATTGGTTTTTCGTTTAACGAACGCACCAAATAATTGCGCCAGCTTCTGCCGCGCTAGCGTGGCGTCCTGCATTTCGTCAATCTCATAGAGCCGCACAATGACGCTGGTTAGCTCTGGCACACCGCGCAACTGGCCGGGGCGAGTGCGGCGGTACATGTGAATAACGTTATCTGCAGGCACTGGCACCCGCGTGTTTAGCTCCATCGTTAGGTTTTCGTGAGGGTGGTAGCGCCACAAATGAAAAGCGGTGCGCTGGCCGATGGCATTAAACTCAATGCCCATCTTGATCAATCGCCCGCCAAAGGCTTGCGAGTACGCTGGGTCTAGATGTTCGGCTTCGACCACCTGCAGCTGTAACGGTACGCTTAGGCCGTCACTGGTGCGGCGGTAGCGAAACCGCCCCAATACCTCGCCCGCCTCAAACTGCGCACCCGCTGCAAGCGCCTGCTGGCCGTAGAAATTATCTATACCGTCCGCGTCGCTTTCTTCTACCCACTCATCCCATAACGCTTGTATGACAGGGTTTCCCCACTGAGGCTTAATGCCAGTGCCTACCAAATTGGAAACGTATTTTTCTTTAGCGCTAGCGGCGTATGCGTTGTTTCTAATTGCGTGGTGGCTGCGGGCCTGCAGCGTAGAAAGCGAGTTTTCGATGGGGCCGTTGGGTCCGGTCACCGCCGTGCCCTTGCCTGCCATCCGGCGGCGGTGGCTGCCGCCCTCGTAATAGGCGCGCACCGGCACTTGTTTGCCATCACGCACGGTCATGCGGATGCGGGGCTTATTTGCGATCATTTCACAGCCCCTTATTGGTCATGACCAAGCGAGTGCGCGTTCGGCGCTTTCCGGTTTGCGCTTGTATGTCGGTTTTAATCCGATACTCAAGCGCTTCAAGTTCTGGCAGTCCGGTGCGGTCAAACTGCACTGTTCGACCATTTTGGGTAATCGAGACAACGCGCTTGCCGGTGCTTAAATCAATAATGGCCTGCCGAACCTCGGCAAGCTGTTCGGTCGTGAAGGCCATCAGCGGCGCTCCTAAATTCTGGGTTTCACCACTTTTCGGCGGCGTTTGGCAGCGGGTGCAGCGGCGGCTTTTGGCGGCTGGGCAGTGTCGGCGTCGGGATCATCAGGGGTGAATACCAATAGATTGGCATCCCAGTGGTCGGCCCATGTGGGCGGCGCTTGCCAGTCGATCTTTTCGCCTTTCAGCAGGATGAACACCACAAGGTTGTAGACGAACAAATCAAACGCTTCGTTGGGCTTACTGCCGGGCCGCGACCACTTGCCGGTAGCTGGGTCGCGCACTTCATAGGTCAGCTCGTCAAACCACCAAAGTTGCAGCCAATCCGGCGTGTGCAGGTAGCCCGCGCCGGGCTCCTCTCGGTCGATCATCGCCGCGACGGTATCTTTCAGCGTGTCGGTGCCCAGCAGGTAAAGCGGCACATCGCCGCGCGCGCCGCTACTGCGATTTTTTCGCCCGGTGTTATCTGGCTCTGTTTTACGAATGCGGCTAGCGGTCTTGGTGCTGCCGCCCTTGAGCAAATAAACTCGACTTTGCAGGCCATCTTTAACTAAGCGGCGATAGTACTCATACGCTTGAGACGTAACGCTTTCAGTGCCTTTACCTTCGCCGCCGGTGTCTATACCCATGGCTAGAACCGGCATACGCCGTCCGCTGCCATCCGCCAGCTTATAGGTACGCTTTAGCACGTCGCGGGTTAGCAAATCCCAGTCTTCGGGCTGCGTCATGGGGTTAATGTGCCGGGGCGGTTGGTCACCGTCGGGGCCGCGATCTTCTTTGATGTTGAAGCGGTCAACAAGCCAGGTTTCACGGTTTGGCCCCCAGCCGTGTACTTGCACCACAAAGCGGCGATCTTTACCGCCTTGAACGTCAACAGCGGCAGTAAGAAACCGCACCCCATGGGGCACGGTGCGATGCTGGTAGGCTTCGCCGCGATCTTTTAGCCGCTGGCCTGATCGTTTGGTGCCTGGGGTTCGGTTAACGTAGGGGCGACCCCAGTCAACGTTGATAACCGATTGCAGGTCTTTTTGATTGCCGGTGGTTTGAAATGTCTCTTCGGCTGCATTGAGCTTGCTTAACAACGAAGCCCATGTTTGATCCGATGCCGCTGGGCCTTCCATCCAAAAAGATGCAATACGAGTTTCACGGCGGGTGCCTATCAGCTCACCGTCAAGGGTTAACTCGCAACCTTCGGGCACCCAGCGCGCCGACAAATTCAGCTCACGCTTTAAGTTTGGGTCTAGCTCATTCCCACAATGCGGACAAAACACCCGCGCGCTAAGCATGTTGAAGTTTTCTTGAATCGGCTGAAACCAGCGGCGACAACCATTCTCCGGGCATTGCCAGTACAAGCGGCGGCGGTCGCCCTGGTTGTATAGATCCAATATCCCAGTAGTCGGCGGGGATCGGTGCGGCTCGCTCTCCGGCTGTTGCCAATCAGCATCTAGCACCGGCCTGCCGGGCGAACTCTCTACTAACGTCATGCCAGTCGAGCCAAACGTTTGAGTACGCTTGCTAGCCAGTACCCAGCCGGAACCCTCGCCGCCTACGTTCTCGGTCATCCGGTCGTAGTCGGTCAGCAGCACAAATTGATAGTCCGACGACGCGAAAACATTTTTTGAGGGATGCTTAATCGCCAGCATGTTGCCAGCGCGAAAAATAATGTCGTGAACGTTGTTGTCGTGACCGCGCGGGCTGAGCCGTTTCAATAATTCAGGCGAGGCGTTAAAGCTACGCTGTAAACGTTTTTTGCTGTACTCGCTAGCTTTAGCCTCAGTGATTTGCACCACCAGCCCATCGCCGGGGTCATTGATAATTTTGTAACAAATAAAACCATCAACTAACCCGATGGTTTTACCTGTACGCGCCGGGCCAACAAATATCACCGCGTCATACATGCGCGACCCCATGCAATCCATGGGTTCAATCATGTAGGGGGTTTTGTCAGGCTTCCAAAGCGTTTTAGTGCCGTTACCGTGTACCACGTACATCGACTCGGCCACCGCCTCACTGACCCGCACCCTGCGCGGCGGGCGTAACAGCGTAGCAATATCGCGGCGGATAGCGGCAGCGTCAGCAGTTTTAGCCATCGTCTGCACTCTCCGTATCCCCTACCGCTGCTTGGTACATCTCTTCCCGCAACGCATCAATAACGTGCTGCACGCGCTCGATAGCTTCGGGGGCTAGCCCTGCATCACGCTCCAACGCATCGGGCAATGAATCCAGGCCAGCCGCTACCGTCTTGGCAAGCATGCTCATTTCACGGGCAAACTCATGCGCAGGCACAAGCTGTTTAAGCTGGGTTTCAACTTTCAGGCGCTCAGTTTCAGATTGAAACCAAGCCTTTCTTTCATGCGGGAATTGATCAAAATCCAGACCACCAGCAATGGGCTTCTTCTCACCAAACAACGCCGGGCCAATATCGGACAGCGCATACGTAGGGTTGCCGCGCTTTGATCCCGCCGGGGAAACGCCGCTTTCCTGCAGGCGCTTTGCCACCGTTCGACGGTCTAAACCGAAGGCTTGGCCAATCTTACTTACAGACCAGTTGTAGGCATCTTTGCTATTCAAAACCTCGCCCATAGATGCCCACCTCTTGCGGCGCTGATTACCCCCGCTCAGCTGTACATGATTTGATTAAAAACAAGCGCCTTGATGTACAGCTTGCTCAATTAACGCCGCGCTCAACCGCGCGGGATTATGCCCACCTGCGGCGGTACACCCTGAAAACCCGAAAATTTCCCGAAATCCGGGGCTGCTGTCCCCCGTGGTCTAAGCAAACGCCAGCCAGAAGGACCCGCGTTTTTTTGCACCAAAAAAGAACATAATTTCTAGCACGCTCAATCCTCGTCTTTCTGCTTGCGAAAGATCAGAGCGACAGCGCGGCGGTCGGCGTTGAACCTCATTCGCAATGCTTCGTAGTCGGCTAGCAGGCGAAGCAGGTCACGGTTGTGTGTCACCTCGCGCACTGGGGCAGGGCGCGGCTCAGTCAGAAACCACGGCAGCTCCTGAACTCTTGGCTCCTGCATCGCCGGGGGTGATGAGGTCGCGCACCCAGCTAGAAACATCGCTAGGCAGGCGTTGATTAGCCCACGCTTTAGAAACATCATTCGCATCGTCTGCCCCCAAGGCTTCTGCCTGGGCACGCAGTCGGTCGATGCGCTGCGCGCCGTCGTTTAATTCACGTTCGCGCACATCCAACGCCTCAACCAACAAACGGTTTTGCTCTACCTGCACCGCCAAAGTCGCGGTGGTTATGTCTAAAGCGGCTTGGCTCTTAGCGTGCTGGTGTTGCACGCTATCCAGCTGTGACCGCAACACCAGCACATAGGCGACAACAGCAAGCGCGGCGGCAAGCACTGCCACCAGCAGCCACGGCTTTAAGCCGCCTAGCAAGCGGCTGATCATTTGAGCCACTTTTTGAAGAAGCCCAGCAGCACGTCATACAACGCATCGGCTTTGTTGCGCACCCACTCAACGCCCATGATGGCTAGGAATACGCAAGCGGCGAACGCTGCCTCTTCCGGCATGCTGTAACGCTCAGCTACCCAAAGAAAAACAGGGTAAAGCGGCACCGCGTATAGCGTTCCCAGCGTTGCCGCCATGAACGCTTTAGGCCAAGCGCCGCCGTTATGCAAAACGCTGACGAATCCAGCAACGAATGTCACCAGCGTTAGAGATAGATAGGGAATAGCGTTAACCAGCCACTGCCAGTTACTTGGATCTTTGTTTGGCATGGTGCGCTTCTCTTTTTGATTACTCATGGCATACCTCTCAGGCAGGCCGCGATTGATCGACGGTAACGCCGCCAGCGTCGTGATAGACCTGCAATAACTCATCAGTGGCTAACTCGCGTTGCCCATAACCCGCACCCGGCAGGCTCGCCCAGATACGGCGACAGGCGTGAATAGCCTCGCGTATGCGTCCCTCATGTATCAGCGATAACGCCCTGCACTGGCGGATAAGATGCACCGCGCCTAGATCCTGATTAGCCGGGGTGAAGTCGCTCAAGCCGAAACGCTTAGCCAGGTCATCCCATGTGCGAATCAGGAATTGATAACGACCAGCAGCGGTTGAGCGGATCTTATAAGCGGGCAGCCAAACCGATTTGCGCGGGTGATCGTGGTAGCTATCGAACAGCCCGCCGCCCACCATCACGTTGTAGCCGTCCTGATTGCCATAACGGGTAGTGCCCTCCGCATGAGCCAACATATCGAGAAACGCCGACACGTTGCCCGCGCGGTTATCAACTGGGGCGGGTGGTTCAATCAGCAGCAACTCTGCCTCATCAAACCAATGCATTGGGGAATGGGCAGGCATAGCAAACCTCGGGCATAAAAAAACCGCCCGGATTAGGGGCGGCCAATAAGATAAGGGAAACTTGCAGGGCTTCGGGGGAACGCAAAAACCCCACTTGCCATAAACGATAGATGAAACTATCACCGAATGCAACACCATGCGTGTTAAATCCCCCGCGAAAGTGTTACATGCCAGCATACCAACCACCACCGCGCTATGCTCTGGATACTCTTAACAGATAGGTTTGCCCATCACCCCGCCGCGCCTTGCCACCATTGAGCGTGGGCGCTGTTGTGATAAAACGACGATCTTGGTTCTGTCTCGGTCAGAAACACGTTAAAACCGCGCTCATATAGCCATGCATGCCAACGCTCTAACGCATCGAGTGATTGACGCTCAACATAGGTATGAATGTAGGTGCGATCTAATTTAGACAGCTGGTGATTTAACAACAGCTCACCCACTAGATACTCAACGCCTATATCTGCCCAGGTAGTTCGCGCCAGCTTTCGCAGGTCGTGGGAATGCCACTCACCACCGCTTGCTGTGACGACAAGATCAAACACCGCTGATTTAGATAACGGCTTGCCTTTCGTGCCGCCGGGGAACAGATAAACCCCACGATAGCCGTTCGCGGTTTGATAGTTGCGGTAACGGGTTAGCAGGGTTAGCGCCATCGGCGTTAAGGGAAGCCGGTGTTGTCGTTTTGATTTTGTGTTTTCGGGAGGGATGGTCCAGGTACGCGCTTCAAGATCAAACTGGCTCCACTTAGCCAGCCGCGTTTCACCGATCCGCGTACCAAACAGCAGCATGAGCAACAGCAGAAAACACCCCGGTGCGTCACACGAACGTAGCGCCGCTATCACCCTGGGAACCTCAGCAGCGCTTAACGCCCCGGCTTTAGGGGGTGAACTCACATCGATAAAATCACTAACATTCACCCCGGCCAGCGGGTTGGCGTCCAATAGGTTTAACGTGTGCGCTTGCTTAAATGCCTGCTTGGCCACACCAAAAATCAACCGCACATACGACGCGGAAAAATACTCTTGCAGCGGCCATATCAGTTGGCTATCGATGCGGGCGGGGGTGATAGCGCTAAGCGGCTCACTACCGAACAGCGGCAACAAATGCTTATTGATAGCCGTCTTGGCGGCAGATTTACGCGCACCCGACAAGCGCCCGCTTCTAGCCACTCGGTCGCGATACCAGCACAGCAGATCGGCGGCAGTCTCCCACGCATCAACGCCCACCGGCCCCGCCGGGTTAAGCGCCAACTGGGCCTCAAGTTCGCCCAGCCGCGCCAGCAGCGCGCGGGTCGTTAGCTCCGGGTAATACCCCACACGGTGCCAATGATCATCACCATTTGCATAACGCACCACGTACCAACTAGCACGCTCACGGGACGCATGAAAGCGCACCCGCAACGGGTAACGCGGGTCGCGTAACTGGAAAATATCAGGGTCTTGAATGTGCCGCTTAATGGCAGCATCAGAAAGGGGAAGTACAACAGTGCGGGGCATTGGCTCAAACTCCGAGACAGCAACGCCCCCGCCAGGGGGTCAATGCGCCGGGCTGAGCCGTTGCGTTATTGCGTTATATCACGCTAGCGTTCTAGCGTTATGATTACTTAGATAGCCCTAGTTTCTTAAAGGCTATGCACTGATAGCTTGAAAAAAAACTTAACTGCTGAAGGTCTTTTTTTATACGGCCCATTTCATGCAACCAGTAAGCCTCTAGCCATTCGTGAGTAAAATAAGTAACCCCGCGAGCCGCTGGCCACCCAGTCACAATATGATGGCTTTTATCAACCGGCACCAAGACCGGCAAAACGTCTTTCAAATTGAGTCGCGCTAACACCTTGTGCATTTGCCGGTGATCCTCCCAGCTATGACATACCACACGGTCACCCGGCTTTAGCAGCTCAAGCATTCGCGCAGTACGGCCAGTGGCGTGAGACTCTTTAAAATACGAGTCAGCCGATGCACAAACGGCATCACTTATACCGAAAATATCCATTTAAGCACCCCCTGCATCACGTTCCCGCGTGCGGTCTTTAAGCGCTTCAAGCGCGCGCTCAATACCGGTTAGCGCCTCAGCGTTATAACGGTTGGCATGCGGCCCGCCTTGAAAATGCTCAAGGCGATCAGCGCACACCGCCAGCACCGCCTCTATCGTCACGCCATTAGGCCCCACCTCCTGCGGGTTGCCGTCTTGAAAGCTAATGCAGCCCAATACCTGAGCGCCGCCGCTCATCAGCTCACAGTCAGCGCCCACACCAATCAGGTAATGGTTTTGCGCACGCCCTGGGGAATAGGGGCCGTGTGCAATAACGGCCTGCCCCATATCGCCGCGCCCGCTGCCGCTAACGGCATGCCCAGTCACTAGCCGGGGGTAATCTAAATTAGGCATCTACTGCCCTCCTACTGTCGGTTTTGAATAGCGCGCCAACGCTCATTGCCATTTACTGCGTTATAGCGTGCTAGCGTTATTTAACGCTTACCACTCGATGCGCCCCAAAGCGGGCGATAACGCTTTGCTTTGCTGCCTTTTTGCTGGTGGCGGCAGGCACCACCATCGAAAACGTTTTTCGCTCATTGCCTACTAAAGCGGTCACACGAAACACGCGGTTAACCGCTTTAGTAGTCATAGTGCTAGCGTCGTTTCTATCTGCGCACGCCCCTTTGCCAGCCTGCGGCGGTAGGTGGCCACCCCTACGCCCAGCGCGTGCGCCTTCTGCAGCTGGCCAATATTGCGGTGGTCATACCCACGCAGCTTGCGGCGATTAACTACTCGCGCAACGCCCGCGTTGTACTCCAAGCGCAGCACGTCAGCGGCCAACAGGTCGTCACGCGCCAGCGCCACCACCGCGTACTCTATGCGCTCTTCCAGCGGGTAAGATTGGGCGCACATCGGCTCACCGCCGGTGCCGCCAGTTGAGCGACTAACGATGCCGCCGTTGTCGATCAACAGCCCCAAAACCGACGTACCAAACCCAGCGCCAGCGCACTCAAGGCACCAGCGCGCCCAGCGCTCTAGCAAATCATCCAGATCGTTAGCCGCGCGACGCCCCACCGCTACGCCTCCACGATCGTCAGCGGGTACAGCTCTTCGACCTGCCGTTTTTTGAGCTTGTAAACGTCTGTGCGCATGCCTTTAACGTCGATCCACTCAACCGTTCCATCAGCGCGAAACACGACAAAATCAACGATGTATTTCACACCGCCCGGCAACGCTATCGGCGTTTGCATCAGGAACATAGTTACGCGGTCGGCCTGCTGCTCGCTCAGCAGATACAGGTAATAATTCGCCTCTTTTTTTGAGTCGAATTTATGCCCGTGAATCTCCACCTTTTTATTGCCGTACTTAGACACACTAGGCACACGGCGGCGCATGTTATGACGCTGCATGACGCGCCCCCAGCCAATCGTTAAACCGCTCAACAAGCGCCAGGTATTCCCGCCCGGCCTGCTCGTTACCATCCAGCTCACGGCGGCTAAGCACCCCGCACGCGTTGCGAACTTCCGCCGCTGCCGCCTTATCATCAGGAACCGGGCGGCCAGTAGTAGCCGTGATAAATTCACGAAAAAGCGGATTAGCGCCCAAAATGGCCGCGCCCCGTGCGTATCTGCTCACGCCGCCCCCTTGTTTACCCAAAGCTCAGAAAGCGCGGCTTCGCCATCGATAAAGTGCCGGTGGCCGCCATCGGTGGCAGTTACCAGCAAATCGCCACGTACAATCGGTACTTCGTCGCTCGGCACGCCCTCAACATGCACGACATGGCCGCCCAGCGAGCGAATGCGGCTAGCCTCCACCTCATGCACTAGATGCACGGCCACTAGGCATTCAGCGCCTTTTGCCGGGGTCGCTTTGATCATCTCGTTCAGGCGATCCAAGCGGCGTAGCATTTCGCGGGGGGAATTGTTCGCTTTTGCGGGCGTGTCTGAGTAGCACGAAACGGCACAAACGCCCGCCGCTTTCATGGCCTTAGCCACCTGCTCACGCGCCAGCGGGTTAGCCGCTGCGATACCGATTAATAGCATTCCGCTGCCTCTTGTAGTCGTTTAGCGCGTAGCGCCTGTAGGTGTTGGTGTAGTGCCGCCACGGTTACGCCGCTACCCTGCTCAATCGCCACCTCAACCGCCGCGCTCATATCCCCCACGGTCACGCGGGAAGCGCACCAGCGGGCGAAATAACGGCGGTTTTCGGGGCTATTGGCGGTTTTAAGCGGGTAAGCGAGGTCGTTAATAAACCAGCTCGCCCACTGATCAGCGTGGGTGTATAGCGTGTCGTCGGTGGGTGCCTGGGCGCTACTGGGGTCTACGCGCTGCAAGTCGGGGCTGTGAACCGTTAGCGTGCTGCCATCATCCTCGACCACCAACAGCCCCTGCTCTTGATAAAACGCCAAAAATTCGTGGGCGCTATCGTCGTCGGCCTGCATCAAATCGCCCCACGCCTCATAGCTCATCGAAACGGGGGCAGGGTCAGCGGCGAGGGTTTCCAGCACCAGCAAATAGCGCGCATAGCCAATCAAGCCATACTGCTCACCAATTGCCGTAACGCCTTCGCTTTGCGCCAGCCCAGCAGGGTGAATGAACGCGCTCACGCTGCCACCCCATCACGCTCAGCCAGCACCGCCGCCCAAGGGGCGTAGATGCCGTTGTAGTCCACTGCGCCAGCGGTCAAGCTGACAATGCGCCCAGCGGTGCGCAAGCTAGGTGCGCGATCAAACCGATACCAGCTCATCACCGTGCGCGGCTTCTCGCTTAGCAGCTCGCCCGCACAGTCAGGGCCGCCGACTTGATCTATCCAATCATTTAGCAACACTTTGGCACACCATTTAACACTAAGTGTGTTAAGACTAGCGTGAAGATTGCCCGCGTACAAAGGTTTTTTTATTCCCCCATTACACGCTTTGTGTATTACTATTGCCTAAGAGGTAATATTTACCCGAAAATTAATCACCGAAACCGCACACGGACGGCATCAACGGCGAGTTAGATAAACGGGACGCAAAAATGTCACAGCAAAGCGGCAGGCAAGACAAAAAAGAACTAATCGCTGATCGGTTAGTTGAAGTGCGCAAGCACCTGGGGTGGTCGATTCGCGATGCCGTAGAAGCACTGGGGTACGTGCGCTCCCGGTACACTAACTGGGAACTCGGCATACGCATGCCCGGCTACCAAGAATTAGAAGACATCGGCAACGTCACCGGCTGCAACCCCGGCTATTTTGTCGGCTGGACAAACCGAATGATTGACAGCCGCTATGTCGTGCTAGACCGCACCACCGTTAAAACTAGCGATGGCTCGCTAACGGTGCAAAATGCTACCGACGTAGCGGCCTACCGCGACGACTATCTAGCCGAAAAGGGGTTAAAGCACAGCAACTTAATCACCGTGAAAGCCGAAGATGACGCCATGGAAGGGGTGATCAGCAAGGGCGATTTAGCGTTAATTGATATGAGCCGCAAACCTGCCAGCGTGCGCGACCTGTTCGCAATTTTGGTAGGCGATAGAATATGGCTACGCTGGATACGCCCAGAAATTAACGGCAGCTACACCATGAGCGCCGAAAACAGTCACCAATACCCCGACGAAACCCTAAGCCCCGACCAGCTGCAAGCACTCAACATTATTGGTCGTGTTGCCATTATCGAACACGAACGCTAAGCCTTTGTACTAACAGCAAAAGCAACGACAAAACCCCCGCAACAACCCGACGGCACCCACAAAGTGCCGTTTTTTTGGCTTGCTGAATTACACATTTAGTGTCATTCTTACACAGACTGTGTAAACAAGAGAGCACTAATCATGACAACGCACGCGCTAGCATCCATCAACGCATCGCCACCGACCATTCGCACGCCTAAAGCGCTACATCATGAATTGCGCGAAAGCGTGGCTATCGCGTGTGCGCTTGAAAAAATGGCTCAGTGCGCGCTAGACGAAGGCGAGTACCCAGCGGAAGAACTCGACAACCTGCACGCGCTTATCTCGCGCCACCGCCACGACCTTGAAGACATAAAAAACGCGCTGGCAGAACTCGCTATGGGGGGCGGTTATGAATAACACCGCCCCACGCCAGCAATGGCGCGATGATGATGTTATTGGCCATCCCAGCCAGCACCTAACGCCGCAAGAAATCGCCCACCTAGTAGCACTGGCCAACGGCAACGCACCCAGCGCTATCACCGTGATGCACGGCACCAGCCGCACCGAACAGCAGCAGCTAGAAAGAGGCTTGCGGGCAAAGCTAGGCGCGCAATCAAAGCCACACATGATTACACGCGCGTTTGTGCTGGGCGTACTACTACCCCGTGCACTCTGCTTAATGCTCGCCGCGCTGAGCATTAACGCAAGCCCCGGCGATTTAATGGCCATCCGTGCCCCGAAACCCTCGCGCAGCCCAGTTAGCTCACAGCGCAATGTGCGCAGCCACCGCGCCATGGCCGACGCCTACGCGCTACCCGCTTACACCCTACAGGAACAGGCCAGCTAGTGAACATGCACATCATTACAGGCCCACGGCGCAGGCACTGCCGCTGTCGCGCCTGTCGTGGTCGGCAAGTCAAAGCGAAGCACCCGAACGACTATACCCGCCGCATACGCTGCAAGCACTGCGGTCAATTCGACACCTTAGTCATTGATAAATGGGCAGATAACCGAGGCTGGCGAAAGTACACCTGCTATTGCGATGGCTACCACTTCCCCCACCGCATACGCAGCGAATGGTGCTACCACAACCCCCACTACCCACACGAACAAGAACGCGTTTTAACAGCGTGAGGTGACCATTGTGAAAATCTTACCCAACGAACTGCCGCCCAAATACTGGCAAGACCTAGCTAAAAAGAACGGCATTAGCCGCAACTGCTATCAAGCGCGGCTACGGCTGGGTCACAGCCCACGAAAAGCCGCAACGACGCCGATTAACAAGAAACATCAGCAACGGTTAGGAAAATACGTGGAAGGCAGCGCACGGCAAGCAGCGCTAGCAGCAGGGCTACCAGAAACCGCTATTACCCACTATCGCAAACGCAATAAAGGCACCGAGCTAACCGATCAGCAAATTATTAAAAAGCTGCAGGCATATCACGACCGGATGAAAAACCCTATTAGCAAGCAGGCAGCACAAAATGGACTAACCACCGCGACGGTTTACCGACGCATGAGTGTGATGGGCTGGACGCTTGAAAAAGCGCTAAGCACGCCACCGGCATCGCCAAGTGAAGCGGGCAAGATCGGCAACAAGGTGCGCAACCAAAAACGCCAAAAACAGCGCGAAGAAAAGCGGGCGTTAAATAACGCTAGCGCGCAACGCAACGACAACACCAACACAGGAACAGCCCATCATGTGGTTTAACAACATCAACGTTTACCAGCTGCACAACAACGAAGCCCTCGACAGCATCGCGTTAAACGACATGCTAGCGGGCGATGCCGCCAAACCGCTAGGCAGCGCCGACGCCAGCCGCTACGGCTGGACGCCCCCAGCAGGCCGCGCCAGCCAAGTGTATTTGCACGAAAGCCAGGGGCACCGACTCATTAGCATGCTCAAACAAGAGCGCATCTTGCCCGGTAGCGTCGTAAAAGAAGCGCTAGAAGAGAAGGTAGAAGAGATTGAGACCCGCGAAGGCCGCAAGGTCACACGCGGCGAAAAAACCGCGTTTAAAGAGCAAATCACCGAAGAACTGTTACCCCGCGCTTTCGTCAAAAGCACCAAAATTGACGCATGGTGGGACATACAGCGCAACCGCATCATCATCAACAGCGCCAGCCGCACCCGCTGTGAAGAGCTGCTAGACCTGCTACGCCAAACTCTGGGCACGCTCAAGGTCACCCCGCTGACGACCCAAACGCTGCCCATCCGCGCCATGACCGATTGGCTAGGCGATGCCAGCACCCGCCCGGCCAACCTCGCTTTACGTGACAAAGCCACGCTAAAAGCAAAAGGCGACGACGGCAAAATAGCCGCTAACCAAGTCGATTTAGACAGCGACGAAATACAGCAGCTACTAGAAAGCGGGCGGCTAGCGACTGAACTAGCGGTCACGATCAACGACAACGTAAGCGCCGTGCTTACCGAAAACCTAACGCTTAAATCGCTGCGCTACGGCGACAAACTCATCGAGCAAGCCGACGCTCAAGACGACGGCGACGACCGCATCGCCCGCCTAGAAAGCGATTTTTTCTTGATGGCCAACGCCCTAGCGGAGGCCATCGACAGCCTAGCCGCCATGCTAGGCGGCATTAGCGTCAGAGAAATAGCCAGCGAAACAGGCACCCGACCCGACGACAGCCACCCCGGCGAACAGGTCGGCGGATTTGAAGAGGAAGATTCCGAATACCCAAGAGCTATTTTAATCGCCCAGCAGCGTGAAAACGTAACGGTAACCAAGCTGCAGCGAGGTCTAACCATCGGCTACAACCGCGCGCAACGGCTACATGAACAGCTAATACGTGACGGCCACATACCCAACCCCTACGGCCAGCGCGGCGCATGAAACCCGTTGAATACCGCTGCCTCAACAGCCGCTGCCGCCTAAATAACGTGCCCGGCTGGATGCTAGGCAGCAACCCAATATGCCCCGCCTGCGGGCGCTGGCTACACAAAAACGCCAGCGTTAAATAACGTTAGCACGCTATAACGCAACAACAGGAACCGACAACATGCACACCGCCATCATCAAAACCCTAGAAGAGCGTCAGCGCCAAATCCACGAAGAAGGGTTCACCGCTGAACATGACGATCAAAATAAACCAGGGAGAATATCATGGGCAGCTGGATGCTACGCAATGCGCGCAGGCGAACAAGCGGCAGGGTTCGCTATGACCAAAGCAGCGCCGTTTGTATGGCCATGGCACGAAAACTGGTGGAAACCCAGCGAAGACCCCAAGCGCAACATCATCAAAGCCATGGCGCTACTAGCAGCGGAATACGACCGCCTAGAACGCGCCGAAGCGGCAGCCACCCCAGCGCCACCACCCGAAACGGTATTTTCAACGGATGACGAATGGCAAAGCGGCATCTATGACGATCTAGGCGAGCTGATCGAAGACCGCGAGCTGGTAGTTGGCGACACCGTTTACATCGGCGTAAAACGCCTCGCTCAGCCCCGCGAATTTATCAACGACCTGGATGACGTTGTTATTGACGCCATGGCGGATCGTGCAGAAAACGAATACGGCGACTACGCCGAAACCTACCCCGAGCTAGAAGAGCCACAACAACAAACGCTACAGATCCTAATAGAAGCCTGGGCAGACACCCATTGCCGCCCGGATTTTTACACCATCGCCCACGTTCGCGCCCACACCCTCACCCGCGACGACATAGCGGCGGCCATGCAGGAACCCAACTAATGCATCCCCTCATCACCGGCCTAATCTGCATCGCAGCGGTGGGCGCGTTCGCCGCTGGCATGCTGGCCAAAGCCGAAATGGACACGCTCGATCAAAACGGCGACCCCATCGACCAGGAAGAACAGCCATGATAGGCATACTCCTATGCGGCATCGCCATAGGCATCGCGGTGGCGGGCCTGTTATTCATCCATACCCGCCCTATATCGGCTAACGTCAAACTCGCCGCCAACATCATGCACACCTTCACACTGGTGATTAGCACCGCCACAGCAACAAGCGCACTCGCCCACCTGGGCGAGCCGCAAGCCTGCTGGCTGGTGGCAGAAATACTGGGGGTGGCAATTGACGCCTGCACACCATAGCGCTACCCTGCCCGTGTCGCTGCAAAATCAGCGACCGGGTTTGACAGCTCGAAACACAAGCAGGCGCGCAGCGCCCCGTTTTATCGTGTAGGCGTTTTTTTTATGCCCGCATGATCATTATGGCGGGCCGTGCGTGGGGCACCTTTGGTGCGCCGGTTCCCTGTGGTGTCCGGTCTGTCAACCCGCGCACGGTTCGCCTCCCTCGTTTGACAGCGAAAGGCGAACTCCGAACACACCGCACGGAGATTCACCCAATGAACATGCCTACCGTTTCCGTTTCAGGCGTCGCCCTCCCCTATATTGAGTTTCAAGGCCAGCCTGTTGTTACTTTCGCCATGATTGACGCAGCACATAGCCGACCTGAGCGAACAGCCCGGCGCAGCTTTAGCGCCAACAAACGCCATTTCATTGAAGACGAAGACTTCTATCGTGTTGATTTTAAAAGGTGGCACGAATTTCGTGCTACCTATTCAGACATATTTCCAGAGAGTACCACGCGCCTAACGCTATTCACCGAAACCGGCTACCTCATGCTTGTTAAATCGTTTACCGACGATCTTGCATGGCAGGTACAGCGCCAGCTAGTCAAAAGCTATTTCCGCGTCAAAGGCGCAATGCAGCCCACCGCCGCCGAGCCGATCCCCACGCCCATCGACCACCGCCAGCGCGAACAGCTCGCCAACGCCGCGAACGCCGTGTTTCAAAACTTTAACGGCATGCGCCAAAGCGCCACCGGGTGGTTTTACAACAGCGTGCGCACCGAGTATTGCCTAAAACGCATCGAAGATTTAAGCGCCGACGACCTCCCCGCCGTGCTGGATCGGCTACAATCGCTACGCCACAACGTGCGCCAGTACGAAGATTTCAGGCGCGATATGCAGCAATCGTTTTTAAAAGAGGTAGTGGGCGAAGGAATGCCCTACACCGCGTGGGTTAGCAAAATGGCAGGCGGCCAACACCACATCGGCAAACGCCCGGATTGGAAAGCCATTGCTAAACAAGTGTTGATTAATAACGGCCTTCTGGCCAAGCAGTAAAAGGAGCTAACACCATGGCCAGACTAACCAAAGCTGAAAAATCCTGGATAAAGAAGCTGCAAGCGGTGATTGATGAGTGCCCCAGCAAACGGCTAGCGGCGTACACCATAGGCGATGCTGATATAACGCTTTATGACGAATCACGCCAGGCGCAAATACTGGCCATTCAAGACGCCAACCCTGATATGGAATTTGGCGACGCCGTCGAGCATGACCACGCAAAACTAGCTAAGTTACGGTTTCACTTCCAGATCCACTCAGTAGCCGGATAAAGCCAGCACCCCACCAAGCCCGCCACCGCGCGGGCTTTTTTGTGCCTGAGCGCCAGCGTTATAAAACGCTAGCGTCATAGCGTTAAAAAATTAGTTGTCTTTTTTTTGCTTGAAACCCTTGCAAGGGTATCTAAGATACCCTATAGTTAAGTCATCGCTAAGGCGATGCGGGCAGACCGCCCAAGGGTACCGGCCCGACACCGGCGCAAAGGAATAAGACAATGACTAAGCAAATCACTGAACAGCAGCTGGCCGAAATCACCTGGATCATCGAAAGCACTGAAGCTGACGATCTCAACGCTGACGAGCATGAAGAGATTGTTGGCCTGGATGATAACGATGACCCTATCATCGAAACGCGCTACAACTACTGGCTTTGCGGATCAACCGTTTTGCGTGCCAAGGAATATCCAGAGATCACTTACGCCATCGACTGGATGGCCAACCCAGAAAAAGGTAGCCGCGCCGAGTCGCTGGAAGAAGCCTACGATTTTAAAGTCGAGTTCAACGAAGCCTGCGAAAACGTGCTCGACATGGGGGGCTACGTTGCAGTGGATGATGACGGCGACGAGATTGATGCAGACGACGCTGAGCGGATCGTGCGTGACGAAGTGGCTCAAAATGTTGAGTGGGAAGTAGCCGCTGAAAAGCGACTACCCAAGCGCCCTGGACCAGTAGCAGTTGACGAAGACACCGACGAGGACGACGACATGGAAACCATTACAGTAGAGCGCGATAACGATGCCGATCTGCGCTTTAAAGGCGAGCAGGTTGCCACTGCAAGCAGCCACCATTTTGAAGGCCCGCGCAACATCCGCTGGACTGAGCTAACGCTTTACCGCACCAAAGGCGGCAAGCTGGTATGCGAGGAAATTGGGCGCACACGCTGGCAAGGCGAGCGCACCCGCCACAGCGCCGTTGTGGCTGATACTGAAGCTGAACTTGTGAAAGCGCTTGGTTATGGGTGGCTCGCTAAAGACCTATATGAAGCGGCTGGCATTGACTACGCAGTAGAGATCGAATGATTGACGCCCGCACCCACCACGACCCGGCCAAAGCGCCGGGTTTGATCAAAGAAGCGTTAAGCATCACCAGCAGTCAAAAGGAATTAGCAGAACGGCTAGGCGTTACTAGCAAATACCTGCAGCACTTGAAATCTGGCTATCGGGAAAACATGAGCTACTTATTACAGGTCGCGCTAGAGCGCTTGATAGAAGAACATCGCGCCAACAAATAACCCACCAAGCCCGCCACCGTGCGGGCTTTTTTGTGCCTAAACCACTGAAAAATAAACAGCGTTAAAAAACGCTATAACGCTAGCGTTATTTATTGCACCCCTAGCGCCGCTTGCCTATACTAGCGTTATTGCGTGCTAGCGTTGTTGCGTTAAATAACGCTAGCACGCAATAACGCAGACACTAGGAGAGACCAATGGGATACAAGATAGCCTTTGTCAGCCAGAAGGGCGGCGTTAGTAAAAGCACCCTAAGCAGGGCACTGGGCACCACCTACGCCGCTGCTGGCTGGAATGTAAAAATAGCCGACCTCGACATTAACCAGTCAACAAGCTTTACATGGCTGCAGCGGCGCTTAAAAAATGGCGTAACGCCAGAAGTGGCGGTTGAAACCTTTGGCACCGTGGCCAGCGCGCTCAAGGTAGCCGACACCTACGACCTTATGATTTTTGACGGCGCGCCCCACGCCACAAAAGCCACCGCCGAAGTCGCCCGGCTGGCTGATCTAGTAGTACTACCCACCGCGCTAAGCGTTGACGACCTAGAACCCACCGTGCGACTGGCCAACAACCTGACAAGCAAAGAAGGGGTGCCGGTTGAACGCATCGCGATAGCGCTTAGCAAAGTGGGCAAGAGTAAAGCCCAGCTGCAAGACGCCCGCGCCTACCTCAGCCACACGCCCTACTTTGTGCTAGATGGCCAAGTGCCAGAGCGCGACGCCTTTGTATTAGCCCAAGACAAAGGGCTATCTATCGTCGAAACGCCGTTCAAAGGCCCGAAAGCCCAAGCCGATGAATTGATACAAAACATCATCAACCGCTTTGAAACACTCGTACAGTCAGCGTGAAATAACGCTAGCACGCAATAACGCAGGAGTAAGCAGCATGGCAAAACCCACACTCAAACCCAGCAGCAAAGGCGCACCGCCAGCCGCCACCACGCCCAGTCCGGTGGTGGGCAACAACACTGCTAAGCCGGAAAGCGGCGAAAAAGTGCCGCTCAATTTCCGCGTTGATCCTGAAATGCGCCGCGAATTTAAAGCGTTTGCCGTCGAGCATGACATGCAAATGGTGGACGTACTAAAGGAAGCCTGGGCGGCCTACAAGCGCGAAAAAGGGAAGGGTTAACCATGGCCAGCGAAGAAAAAGAGCAGCTAGAAAAGGAGTGGATCGAGAACGTTCAAACGTGGTTTTACAAGGATAATTTGTGGGGCGGGGTGGTGTTCGCTCGGGAAGGCGACGATGTAAAAGTGACCGTCACCAACTACATGAAGCTCACACGCACGGTCAGCGCCACGTTTTCAACGTACGAAGACGCGCTAGGCACTATCGGCTTTTATATCGATGAGTATTTGGAAGAGCAGCGCGCTTGGCTAGAAGCGCAAAAGTAAAACGCCTGCAGGGTGGCTAGACCCTGCAGGCGCAACGCAGACACAACATCAATGGGATTCGCTATCATGTCTAAAGCAGAATATACCACAATCGCCCGCACACCGTTAAACCAGCTGCACACCGTGCCAATGGAAGCGCTGAGCGCTTATTTAGCACAATGCAGCATCATCACCCGCCGTGCCGTTGAACGCATTACACGCATAAGCTGATCGACAGATAACAGAAGCCCGGCACCCGCCGGGCTTTTTTGTGCCTGATTTTTGGCGAGGCATATAACCAGGTTAATGACCTGGCTAAACGGTCGCGCGCCTCCGATAACGGTATATATTCTTACGGTGCTGCGCTGCAAACAAGAAATTCAAGATAATGACAATAATCTTGAATTTCATTCAATAGGCGGGAAAAAATCACAGCTATTCAATAAAAAGCTAACCATGGTTAGTCGCATCGGACTTTTCAGCGCCAACGCGTGAACGACGTTTGCGCACGCGATTTTGCAGACGTGGCCACCAGTCGTCGGGCAGCCAAATGCTAACCCACCTCAACAACAGCTGAGCGCGGCGGGTATCGGGAAAATCATCGGGGTAGTGAGTGAAATCGCTGGCCAGCGCCAGCAATTGCGCCTTGCCTTGCTGCTGTACAGCATCATGCGCAGGGTCGAACGCGGTGTCTAGCAGCACCGCTAGCCAGGTGGCCACTTCGTTATCGTTCATCTGCTTGGGGCGAGGCATTGGCGGCACCATTTAGCGTGACATTTTACCCACTATAGCAGCCACTAATCACCCCGGAAATTATTTTTTAGCACCCAGTTATCAGGCGTGCCCCGGTTTACCCGGCAGGCTGCCGCCGCTGATTGCTGCTGTGCTTTCACGCGGGCAATGACGCCAATGGCCAGCCGATCTAACCGCCGCTGGCCATGTTGCTGCACGTAGCCCACCTCGCCGCACGCATCGCAGGGGAAGCGATGAAATAGGCCGTGGGTAAAGCCATGGCCATTGCAGTCATCGCAGCGAATGGCTTGCAGCTGGAAGAGGGTGCGGGTCAAGTTCATGGTCACCAGTTTACCGGGGGGTAGGGGTTTATGTCGCGTAGCGACATGCAAGCCGCCCGCTGAACTATAAATTTAAATTATACCCGCGCGGCGAACGGGCGAAGCCCGACCCAGTAGAGCATTGCCCCTTACCGCTGCCTAACGGGGTGGGTTTGGTTTTGAGCGGGGTACAGGGGCGCAGCCCCTGGGACAACCAGCGCGCCGCGCTGGGCGTCAGCATAAAGCGGTTCTGCGCTTGCGCAGGCATTTAAAGCCCTTGCCCTTGAGAGAGCTTCCGCGCTTGCGCGGGCATTGTGGATAAACCCCACGCTAGTGGGGGTTAGCTGAACCTATTTAATTACATAAGAAAAGCATATTAACGGTGTACAGCTAATTTATTGCCATATCACCTAAGTTTTATTTCAAATCACTTAATTTTATATCTTTAGAGGGGGTTCGAATCATCGGCGGGTATCGTGCTTGCTTGGGGTGGTATTGGGGTTAGATCGGGGGGGATTTTACGCCAGCGCGGCGCTAAAAAAAGCGGGGAAACATTGCAGGGGTAACACTTAGCCACGGGCTAAGCGCCCGGCGTGGGGCGCTGTATGGCGTTTGGGGCGGACTAGCGGCGGGCTAGTGTCGTCGCTGTCGGTCTAGCCACTCGTCATAAGGCGGGTATTTGATGCGTACCAGCTTGTTAACCTCGGCATAGCTCGCGCCGGGGTTATTCGTCACTATCTCAGCAAAATACGCGGTGGCCTCGCGGTTATAGCGCCGCTGCAGCTCTTTTTCATCGTTCGCGTCGGGCAGATCCTTCTTACCCCGGCGCTGCTTATACATCGCCTTGGGGCCGTTGACTTCCATCGCTAAACGGCGGCGAGCTTCGGCGGCATCGTGCTGGGCGGGGAACTGCTCGCGGTGCTTTTTACGGGCTTTCTTAATGCGGTTGCTGCACCAATCCCGAAATTCTTTAAAACGCTGGTAGCCCACACGCCCCAGCGCCAGCAGGAAATCCGGGTTTAACAACTTCACAGCAGGCCGCGCCCGCTTGGTGCCGTCGGCTTTTACTTCATGCTGCAAATGCACCGTAAACGCGCCCGCCAGCTTCAGCCGACGGAAGGCGCGCCAAAAGCGTTGGCTAGGCTCAGGGGCTTCGGGGGTACTGCCTGGGGCAAGCAAACCCGCCACGCGGGCAATTTCCGCACAGCTGCGGTGTTTAAAACCGCCATCGGCTAGCGGGGTTCCCACGCGCAGGCTGGCGAACTCGGTAAACTGAATGATAGCAGAGAGAACAAGCGACTCAGCAGCGCGGGCCTCAGATCGGTTACAGCGGGGGTTGCCGTCCGCGTTCGCCTTGCCGTTCAAGTTGGCCAACATGGGCAATAAGCCGGGGCTGGTGTAGTAGGCTTTCGCACCGTCTATAAGGGATTGCAGTAGCTTGGGCAGCTGCCCTTTTTTCAGCGGCTGGCAATAGCGTTCAAACTCGCCCTTCGCGGGGTCATGCCCGCACCGGTTGCCAGTGCCCCAGTATTTGCCGGGGTGTTCATACTGCGCCCGCCCCCAGACTAGGGGCGCTTTCATTGCTGCATCCATTCGCAAATCTCGCTTGAGACTTGCCCGCGCTCTGTACAGCAGTTAAACTGGATATGTCGGTTTTGCTTCCCAGTTTTTCCGCTGTGCTGCAGAACATCCGAGAAGCCCCAGCGCCAAACTGGGGCTTTTCTTTTGGGCGTCTATCTGGTTAATTTATAAGTATTTCTTCATTGTTGATAAGTGCTGCCCAGCTCTGATCAACAATTCACTGTTTGCCAATCCTAGCATCCAAAAAGCGTTTTGACACGAACTGTGTTAAAAAAATTTCTTCAAAACGCTTTCAACCCGCCGTCAGTGCGCGCCCAGCTTACCCGATTGCTGCAGCTCATGCCCCAGCGCATCACGCACCAGCGTTAGAATCATGTGGGTGCCCGCGTGCTGATCCTCGCCGTTTGTCTGCAAATACTCCAGCATCACATCGATATTTTGCAGCGTGTCGCGCTGATTAATCCCCACTAATGCGTTGTTGTTAAATCCCTGCGTCATGCCCTGCTGATCAATCATTGTACTGCCTCCCCGGCGCGCCTATTTACGGCCTCTTAACTGTGTATTTATACAGCATCATACTACACCGCATAATGCTAATGGAGAAACGCTGCGCGGCTTTCCTTAAGCGATTTTTGCTATGCACTACCTATTTTAAGGATTCGCTCAATTCGCCAAAATTATGCTCACTACCCACTCGCTTTCTTATAAAACCACAAAAGTTAGCGGCTACAAATCAAACGCAACGCATTGATAATAATGCAGGTTTTTAAGAATGGTATTTAATTTTTGGATTTTTTTATTTGTGTCATACTGAGTAGCCCCAGCGCTGCGCGGGGCTTTCTGCAGACCCAAAAAAACCGCGTTAGCGGTTAGTCGTAAAGTGCCGTTATCGCCCGCGCCATTCGTAGATCCTGCAGGTGGCTGCCTCGGCAGTGGTCGGTCTGCCACCAAAATGCGCGGTTAATCCAGCGTCGGCGGCGTTCCCATTTCGCGCAGCCTTGCAGCACGCCTTGGCGGTAGGCGCGCCCGCTCACGGTTTCATCGGGGCTGCCGTCGAACGCGATTACGTTGACTAGCTGACTGCCCAGCGCGGCGAGGCGTAACAGCCGCCCACCGGCTTGGTTGAGTCGATCAGTTGTCATAGACCGTTGCCCAGTCTAGCGCCATTACATCGGCATCGCCCGCTGCAGCTAACTCGATGTACTCAGCTTCTTTTGCAATCAATACAGAGCGCCGTTGACCAATTTTAATCAGCGCCTCTAGCACGTCTGACGCGGGATGATTGGCGTGGGTGTGATTGTCGCTGCATTTCCAGACCGGAAACTCAGTAGCCCCGGAATGATTAACTGCGTTAAGCGCCTCTTGAATAGCATTGCGATTGCTTGGGCTGCCGTCGTAGCGCACGCCCTTAACGGTCACCCCCAGCGCCTCAGCTTTTTTGCGCTGCGCTTTTACGTGTGGCTCTACCTGGGCGCGCTGGTAGTCGAGCAATTTAACGGCATCGAAAAACGCAGTGTCGTCGCTCTCTGTTGTGCCGTACTGCACGTAAACGCCCGCATCGTGAGCGCTCACATCAGCGCCCTTGATAGCATCCAGCCGTTGTTGCTGTTCAGGCGTGAGCGTTAGCGGCTCTATCTGCAGGTCAGACAAATGACCGTGCTGAGCAATGAGCTGCTCATAGTAGCGGCGGTCGTCGCTGTACTGTGTCCGTTCGATGTCGTTGTCTAAAAAGCGGATGCGGTAGGTCATCGGGGTCATATCGTCGCGTAGCATAGCGGCCTCACGTGGAAACGTTGGTTGATAAAATCGATATAGCGGGTTCGCTGGCAGGCGTGTGCAATGAAGCGCTCGCACTCTGCGAGCTGTGCATAGCTGTACCAGCTGTTAAGCGACTGCAGCGCCTCAGCGGGCGTTAAGCGAAACGCGTGCAGCAATCGATCAAACGCGCCAAGGCGCTTAATGATCCGGGATTTAGCTTTAGAGGTTAGCGTGATGCGCGCCGGGGTGATGCGATACCCCAGCGCCTCTAGCCCTTGCTGCGGGCGCAGTGGGCGGATAAAACATTTGCGGTCGGGAAACGTCAGGCGTATTACGTCGCGCCCAAACGCGCGGATAGCGGCCAGCACATCGCCCGCATTAGCTTTGCCATCAACGATCATTATTAGATCGTCGGCATATCGCACATAGTAGCGCACGCCTAACCGCCGCTTTATATGTTGATCTATTTCGTTCATCAGCACATTAGCGAGCAATTGAGACGTTAAATTGCCAAGCGGTAAACCAATATCATTGGGCGAGCTATCAATAATCTTATCTAATAACGCGACAGTTTTAGTGCAGTTTATCTTTTTTCTTATAATCCCTTTAACAACATCGTGATTAATGCTGTAAAAGAACTTTTGAACATCGGCTTTTATAATCCAAGGTTCATCGTAACGCCTAGACGCGTTGCGCATATACCGCTGAACCTGTTTAACTGCTTTATGATTTCCTTTATTTCTTATGCAGGCGTAACTGTCGAAGATGAACTTGGGCTCGTAAAAGTCGCGAAGCGTTTCATTAATGGCATGCTGAACAATCTTGTCTCGATACCTGGGCGCATATATCACGCGCTCTTTCGGCTCAAACACAACAAACTCTTCGTAGTCTTCGGGCGTATAATTACCGGATGCTACTTCGCGTCTTAATATTTCCAAGTTTTCTGTTTCGTTGGCGGCAAAGCGTATCGCAGCGGCTTTAAATTTCGGGCTAGCCGTTTGGGTTTTTCGATACGCAGCGTAAAAATTAGCTTCTGAAACAATGCGCTGAAACATTGCTGTCCTTAAAAAAGCGAGGGCGCTAATACGATGAGTAGCGCCCTCTTACGGTTTTCTGCTGAATGAAGTTAATCACTGGCAGCAGACAAACACCCCCTTGTAGTGTGTAAACACAAACATCATCTCTTGTAAGCCTTGACCGACAAGATGAAATAAACAACAGGGCGGGCCGCCAACCGTTATTGCTATTCGCATTCGACGCCGTATTGCGATTGAAGTTCGCGAGGTCATCATTGCCACGGTTAGCGCGGTTGGAGGAGTTACGGCGTTTGCCTGGGTCTGCTAGCAGACTTCATAAAGCCTATCAGAATTTTCTTAAGTTCGGTAATTTTTAAATCGATCTGAGCAAAGAACCCAGCACTGATATAGCGCTCGCTTCTACTTAACCGAAAAAGCGTTACCAAATTATTCATATACGCCGCCGCCTCTTGAAGCGCCGTTTTGCGCTTACTGGGCACCATTTTAGCCAACCCTAACCGCTCTAACAGATTTACAAAGCAGCCCTTAATATGCGCACAAAGCGCGAACTTTTCGGACTTAGGGTAGTTTTTAAACGCGGGGTAGACCTGGAAAAATAGCGCTTCTGCTTTCGCATAAAGAATGAGGCTATCACGTTCCACTGTGCTTATCCTTACGCTACACGTGCGGGTCAAGCCCGCCCGCTTCGCGGATTAGTTGTTAGGGATTAGTTCCAAGGCGGGCCGCCAACCGTGAATGCTATACGCAACCGACGCCGTAATGCGATAGAAGGACGCGAGGTCAACATTGCCACGGAGAGCGCGGCCGGAGGAGACTGTATCGCTCATTTCCTGAACCCAGCACGCGCGACCGTTGCCGCTAATATTAAGCTCGGCGTTGCTGAAAGTCGCCCAATTATCGCCCACCTGGGGGCCGCCGTGGCGGTTTGGTGTCTGGCCATCGGTGCCGTCGCTGGTGGGCACGTCAGTGTGTACCCGATACATCAGCTCATTCCACTCTGATCCGCCGCCAACATCTATTTGCACCATATCATCAGTGTAAAACAGCTCTTCCGACTCTGGGAACGGATCAGCGCCAGCGCCGGTTAGCAGGCGTACGATAAAGCGGTTGCCGCCGTGCTCGACCACTGTGTACTGATTAACGGGCGTGCCGCGCGGATGTTTGCCGTTGTCATTCGTGCCGTACACGATGCCGCGCTGATACAAATGATCCCAGCTAACTGTATGCATAAACGACTGTTTGGCAACGAAAAGCACCTTGCCCTTACGCGCAAATTTCAGCCAGCCTGCGTTGCTGTTTTGCAGCACGCCCTCGGTTACGCCAAGCTCAAACGCAAGGCGGTCGCCGCTGTAAAACTCGGCGGCAGATACTTCGCCGAAATAACCCGCATTCATGTCGCCCGCAAGCAGCTCTTGCGGGCCAGGGCCGTAGGCGAGTACCGCGCTACCCGCGTTGCTGCCCACGTAGTACACAGACACAAACAACTGCAGGCCGCTGCCACTGGCAATAAAGCGGTCGCCCGCCTCCAAGTTGAACGATTTTTCTAGCGCCACTTCGTCGGCGACCGCTTTGCCGTTAAACACTGTGTGCGTGGTGTTCGTCGCCGCGTTGAAATACTTGAGCGTTAGATTGCCGCTGCCGGTGCACAAGATGCTGTGCGCAGTGGCTTCCGTGCCCTGGGGTACTGTAAAAATCGTTTGATCACTACCCGTAAGGGCTTTGGCGTGTGTGCGTAGGGCCATGGTGTTTCCTCAAAAAATTAACGATGTAAGCAGCGGATCGGGGCGGGCGTTGAGCTTTATCAATGCTTCTTGAGAAGCGAGTTTAAGCACCGGCTCTGCCGCGCCGTTGCTGTTGCGGTATAGCTGCAGATAGCCGTTTTCGGGCACTTTGAAGAACTGATCAGCGGCGGTAGCGCCCAACCCCTGCGCAACGCTGGGATAGATGCCTGCGGCGTCCTGCGCCGATGCAGTAGCCGCCGTTGCGGCCTGGGTGGCGGTTTGCGCGGCTTTTTCTGCCGTCCCCCTTGCGCTCACCGCTTGAGCGGCGGCGCTTGTTGCAGTCAGGCGGTCTGATCGAGCCTGGGCGGCGCTATCCTTTGCATTGCCCGCGACTGCAACTGCATTTTTCAGCGCAGGAACAAAGCGCTCGCGGTGGCCGTCGTTCTCAAGGCCAGTGTTCGGGTTGTCGTCGTCGGTGATCGTACTGCCATCACCGCCCAGCTCCGGGGGGAATGTCACGCTCGCCATATCGGCTCCTTACAGAAAGTGCATTAACAGTGGATCGGGGCGGCTATCGACGTAACGCCGCACGGCATACGCCTCGCTAGCCGCCGTACCCGCCGGGTCAAAATCCGCTACGTCAGCGCCAGCGGCAGTGCCCGCGTCGGTTATCTGGCTGAGCGTGTGCGCGTGCGAATCCGGCGGATACGTGGCGGGCTTGTCGGTAACCTCCGAAAAAGCAGGCCACCTTGTTGCCGTGCTGGGTTTGCTGTCGATCTCGTTCCAGCCGTGGCCGTGAGCGGTGGGCGGGTAGCTAGCTGGCTTATCTGTCACTTCGCTAAACGCTGGCCAGCGGGTTGCCGTGCTAGGTTTGCTGTCGATCTCGTTCCAGCCATGGCCGTGAGCGGTGGGCGGGTAGCTAGCTGGCTTATCTGTCACTTCACTAAACGCAGGCCATCGCGTCGCTGTGGCAGGTTTGCCGCTGATTTCAGTCCATGTGTGGCCGTGCGTGGCATCCGCCTTACCTTCTAGTAGCTGATCCATTTCAGCACGGGTATAGCGGTCGGTAATGTCGCGGATCTGCTCGCCAAACCGCATGTAAATGCGCTCGCTGGCGAGGTTGATAGCTAGATCCCCTTCGTCAATATCGCTAAGCGTCGGCACCGCTTCCGCGTCGTTTGAGATACGCAGGCCCACATACTGGCGTGGCGTCATAGGATCTCCCGCAGCGTGACCGCATTGGTATAGTTAGCGTGATAGGGATTCGTCAGCGGGTTAACGCTAGATAGCCTGCCGATAAAGGATTTCGCAAACGACTGCGGCCCTGGCGTGCGCTCTTCGGTGTAGAACACCTCTTTATGCAGCCCTTGGCGGCGCATCATCGCGTGGATCTGCGAAAACCCTTCTTCCTGGGATAAGTGCGACAGATCCAGCGATACGGTACGTCGTGCGCTTTTTGGGTCCGCGTATTCGGTTTCGTCTGCGTTGTCAGCCGTTTCGAACGTGGTGCCAATATCTAACCCGTATTGAATGCCCCAGCTAGCGTTAAACTGTGAGCGCCAGGCATTGGCAACAAACGCCCGCCCGATGCGTACAACGCCGTCGGGGTTGGTCGGGTTATCAATCTCAATACGCACGCGGCGGCACACCTGGGGCGCATCGGCAAACATCCACGCCAGCGGCGTAAAATCCTGCCGATCCTCTTCAAATGGTTTACCGCTCCAAAAATTGGAGTCTTCCCAATTAAGCTCGCTACTTGAGTAAACGGCGGGCCAAACATCGCGCCAACCGCTATCCCACATTTCATTCGTTGCAGCGGTGTCGCGAAAAATGCGCATCCGCCAGCGCGCCGCTACTGTCAGATTGTGCTGCGCTAATGCCGCCATCGCCACGGTTCGAAAACGCGGAAATGTCACGTCAAACTGCGTGCTAGCGGTATTCAAATCGGCGCTTTCTGCGACCTCTGCAAATATCGGCTCTTGCAGATTGTCGCGAGGTAGCTCGCTACTCCATGACCCACCGCTTAACGTGCCTTCGTTGACGTAGTTGGGCCAACAAAACGTGCTGTGTCTATCGCTCATATCAGCCCCATAGCGTCAGTGTGAGACGATTGTTGGAGGCATCTATCTCTCTGCCTACAATCAGAAAATTACGGCCAGCGCTGTAGCCAAGGCGCGGCGTTTCCAATCGCAGTCCTTTGCCAATGCGCAGGCCTGCGGCGCTCGTTACGCGGGCCTCAACTGTCACGCTATCCCGCCGCACGGACGTTAGCGCCAGCACACGATCCGCCACCGCTTTACCTTCTGCTCTAGTCGCTAGCCGTGAGCTAATGCGCAATTCACCCGCCAGCGGGTGGCGGGCCTGCGTTGCCGTGCTGGTGGCCACCGCTTCACGCACCGCTTTTTCAAGCCGCGCGCGCCTGCCTTCCGTGACCGCGCCCGCCAAATCGGTTTGCGTTACCTCAATCGGGTCGGCTTCCACCACCACCGCCCCCACTGGCAGCCCGTTATCGCCCGCGCCTGTTGCCTCGCGTGTGATTTGCAGGATCTGGTGTTTGCGTAGCGTCAATACTGGGGCAGTGGGTGGCTCAATGACGCCCGCACGAATAGTGCCGGTGGCATCGATGCGCCAGTAGCCGCCCACGCTGACAGCAATGCGGTCGAGCAGATCCGCTGTGCTGGTTTCGTCGGTGACCAGCATGCGCAACTGTCCCAAGGCGTTGAGCGTGGCAACGTCATCGCTGTGTAGCGTTTGCCCTGCATCGCTGGCTATCGCGGCCATCACATCACCCGCTAACTGCTGAGCGCCGTTGGCGGCCACCGTTAACTGCCCGCTGGGCGGCGTGCCGAGACGTATATAGCCCTGGTAGCGCCGCCACTTGCCGCGCGGCGGCTGCCAGTCTTCCCAAAATCCAGGCAGCGGGCCTTCATTTTCCAGGTCTTCCGCGCTGTCGTACGTGCCTGCAAAATCTAGCCGCACGCCGTTGTCGTACACAGCGATAACGGTGCAATCAATGTCGCTAATCTGATAAATCAGCTTTTGCTCATTGACTAACACCGGCGCGGCGTTACGGGTTTGCCCATACAGGCGCGGCTTGACGGTGCCGCCTATGTCGTCGTCGGTACCCTCAAGCCCATCGGGCGCAACGTTCGTGCCTGCGTAGCGGGTGTTGGGGTGCGGTAACTGCAGTAACTCAATCGGGTCACGCAACGTAATCGACACAATGCCGCGCTCAAACCCAACGCGGGACACGGTGCCGCGCCAGGCTTCCTCGACGCCGTCATCCGTCGCGAGCGATAAAACGGCTACGCGGCCATCCATCGCCACGTCTGCGAGATAATCAAAGCGGCCATCGACGTTAATCAGCGTGGTTTCGCCGTAGCCAGAGCGCGAGGCATTACGGATAATATCGCCCGCAAATAGCCCTGCCCTATATAGCCCCGCTTGCTGAATACCCACCCGCCAGCCGTAGCCGTCGGGGTCGCGATACTCCCCAGACGCAAAGCGCAGCGTGACCGTCGCGCCCGCATCGTCTAGCGCATCGTCTATCCGTAGTAGCCAGATCATCGACGCGCCCCCTCAAGCCGCGCCTTGCTCGCCATCGTGCCAAGCGCCGCGTTGCTCTTTTTCTGCTCGTTGATTTGCCCGTTAAAGCCTGCCTGCTGAACTGCGACGGCGGCGGCGGCATGACGGTTATTTTCTTCCTGCAAGCGCTTGTTTTCCTTGCGTGATTCTTGCAATTCGCGCTTAACGTCTTGCAGCACCTGCAGCACGTCATTACTGCCTAGCTGGGGGAATTGCGGTAGAGGCATATCAGGCATGGGCAGCTCTAGCGGGCCATCAGGGATGCGCATCAATCCAGTGGCGTCAACGCCCAGTCGCCCGCCATCGCCACGCGATAGCGGCACAATCGCCTCCGGGTCTGCCTCGCCCATCAATCCCATGTCGAACAGCGTTGGGCTTGAGACGATAGAGTTAGTCGCTACTCTGCCCATCTCGAAGACGCCGCCCTTCGCAAACGGCGCGGCTTTTCCAGTTGCCTCTTTGTAGTCTCGCCGCGACTGCACGATGCTGTCGTTAAAGCTGCTGATTAAGCTGTTAGCGTTTTCTAGACGCTCCCTCAAGCTGTCTAGCTGAGCCATCTCAATCGAATGCCGGCGCAATATTTCTTGCGAACGGACACGTTCAGCGACGGTTTCAACATGCGTCGCAGACCACATGCCTTTTGACTGCTTCTCACGCTGCGCAACCCACTTATCAAACTCTGACTGACTCATCGCGCCTAGATTTGCATCACGCAGCGTGCCGACAAAGCGGTCAAAGTCGGACTCCCAGCCCTCCCAGTTGGCCTGATTCCCGTCTTTAGCTGTATGCCAGCCGTCAAGCCCATCTTTTAAATCAAGCTGAGCGCGGTACTTGACCTGCCCCATGTTGATGCCTTTGTACGCATCGTTGATCCTGTCTATCTCACCGCGCACAGCGCCGCGCTCACCCAGCTGCTGATTGCGACGATCCAGCGTCATACCTGCTTGAGCTGCAATCTCTGCACCCTTACGCTCGCGCTCGATGCGAGCTATATCGGCTTGAGCGACACCCAGCGCATTGATCGAGTCTTTCAGGCTAACGATGTTGCTGTTTAGCCCTACAAACTGATCAGTTGTGCGACTCATCTCGCCCACTAAGCCATTTAGCGATGCTAGCTGATCGTAAGCTCGCTCTTCCAAGCTCTTGGTGTTGTCTTCTGTCCCTTCTCCCGTTCGCGCCAGCGCTTCTAACCGATCAATCGTCCCGCTACCATCCTCGTCTAGCTTACCGAAAATGTTGCGCAACTCCTTATCAGTCGCCATGCCGCTAAACGCTTTGCTGAACTCCTTGTAATCAATCAGACCATCAAGACTTGTATCAATGTCGCTAAACATCGGCGAAAGCGCGCTTCCGATGCCTTTAGCAAGCCCCGCCAAGCGGCTGTTAGTCGCGCCCTGTCGGCTCCATATCCGGTGCCCGTTCACGTCCGTTTTATTCAGCAGCGAGTTGATTTGTCCGTCAGTTGCCAGACCTTTTAACGCGGCCCGAACCTCTGCCTGCGTCAACTGCTCTTTGCCCAGCCGCTTCGACTCTTTTGTTAGCACTCCCGCTAAAATGCTGTCAGTGGGCATACCCGCAATAACGACACTCTCTAAGCCGCTGATAACGCCGTCGGCATTTAGATCCACTGCGCGCACAATCCTGCGCAGCTGTTGATCAGTCGCGATGCCGTCTAAGCCTTTTGACAGCTCGGCAAACGTCAATTTGCCGTCTAAATTGCCGTCGAGCATGTCAAACGCAGGGTTCAGGCTCTTAGCAATACCGCCCGCCAAGCCACCCACGCGCTTGTTCGTTAGCTCTTGTCGGGTAACGATGCCATCGCCGTTTACATCGACCTCGCGTATCAAGCGGTCAATTTCGGCATCGGTGGCAATGGGTGATAGTGCGGTGCGAATCTGCGCATGAGTCAGCTGGTTTTTGTCCAGCTCATTCATTTTGTTACGCAGCGCGGTGCCCAAAATGCTATCAGTCGGCATCTCGGCAATGATGACGTTTTCTAACCCGCTGATAACGCCGTCACCGTTTAGATCTACCGCGCGCATAATCGCGCGAAGCTCGGCGTTGGTGGCTTTGCCGCCCATTACTTTAGCAAGCTGGTCCCGCGTCAAAACGCCGCCAATTCCATCTTCAAGCGAGCCAAAATAACTAGACAGGCTGCCCGAAATGCCGCCCGCCAAGCCGCCCACGCGCTTGTTCGTTAGCTCTTGTCGGGTAATGATGCCATCGCCGTTTACATCGACCTCGCGTATCAAGCGGTCAATTTCGGCATCCGTGGCAATAGGCGATAGCGCGTTGCGGATCTGCGCATGAGTCAGCTGGTTTTTATCCAGCTCGTTCATTTTTCCGCGCAGCACGTTGCCCAAAATGCTGTCGGTGGGCATGCCCGCAATGATGACACTCTCTAAGCCGCTGATAACGCCGTCACCGTTCAGATCCACCGCGCGCATAATGCTGCGCAGCTCTTTGTCGGTCGCGATGCCATCTAGGCCTTTTGACAGCTCGGCAAACGTTAATTTGCCGTCTAAATTGCCGTCGAGCATGTCAAACGCAGGGTTTAGGCTCTTAGCAATACCGCCCGCCAAGCCGCCCACACGCTTGTTCGTTAGCTCTTGTCGGGTAACGATGCCATCGCCGTTTACGTCCACTTCGCGTATCAAGCGGTCAATTTCGGCATCGGTGGCGATGGGTGATAGTGCAGTGCGGATCTGCGCATGAGTCAGCTGGTTTTTGTCCAGCTCATTCATTTTGTTACGCAGCACCGTGCCTAGTACGGCATCTGTAGGTAGCGACTGAATGATGACGCTCTCTAAGCCATCCATCACGCCGTCGCCGTTGAGGTCTACCGCGCGCATAATCGCCTGCAGCTCGGCATCCGTCGCTTTACCGCTCATCACGATAGCGAGCTGCTCGCGTGTTAGCACGCCGTCGATACCGCCCGCCAGGGTAGTAAAGTAGCCTGCCAAGTTGCCCGCGATTTTGCTCGGATTGTCACCTCGCAACACATCGCCCAATTGGCTGCTAATGCCCTGGGTCTGCTCGCGTAATGCTTGTTTAATCTCCTCTGCTATGTACTCTTCCGGACTGATCTGCTCCGGAAGCGCTTCCAGCGCGGCTAGCACATCATCACGAATCGCTTGCCCCGCCGTGCCGCTGGCGTTGTAGGTGTCGTTGGCTTGCAGCACACGGTCGGCGTATTGCGTGATTGACTGTAGCGCGTCGCGGTCGCCGCTTCGCGCTAGCTCCAATTGCCGGTCAAGCTGCGCTTGGGCTTCGCCCAGGTTGGAGCGCGGCGTGCCGCCGGTGGCGTTTTGCTGGTCTACCCACGCGTTAATACCGTTAAACGTGCTAGCTAGCTGGTCGCTCACCTGCGCTAGCGAGGCGGCATAGTTTTTAGCCGCGCCGATGGCGTTTTGCTTGGCTTGGGTTTCGTCCTCAATTGACCAGATAACGCGCTGCGTTTCATGCAACAGCGGGTCAATGCTGAGCAATTCGCGCTCGCGCTGTAGCGCTAATGCCGCTGTGCTGTCGCCCGCCAACTCAAGCAGCGCCAGCTGTTGACCAAACGCCTGATTTTCAAACGCTTGGTAGGCGCTGCGCACGTCGTCCTCTAGCGTGCCTATTTTGTCGTTTAGCTCGCTAAGACGATCACCGAAACGGTGAACGCCCCCGCCCGTTTGCTCAAGCAGTGTTTGCAACTGGTCGAACGACCCGGCAAGCTGCAGCAATTGCGCGTAATTACGCTGGCCGGCCTCGGTGTTGAGGTTTTGAGACTCAATCAACTGGCGGTAGCTGTCGCGAGTTTGCGGCAGCACTAGATTCATACCTGCAAGGGTCTGGCTTAGATCCCCTTGCAGAATCGTTGCCTGCTCAGCATCGGTGAAAAACGCTTGGTAGTAACTGCTCTGCAGGCTGGCGAGCTGCTCAACGCCGCCTGCGTATTGCGCGATACTGTCAGCCGCGCGCAGTGCGCCGGATGCCGAGGCATCGAACTGCAGGTTGAGATTAACACTCGCTGATCCGAGCAGATTCAGGGCGCTCATCGCTGACTGAGCGCGGGCAACAATTGTATCGACATCGCTGCCCAAGCCGCCGATAAAATCACCGAACTCGCCGTCGATGGCATTGACAGCCGCAATTGTCCGCTTACCCAACTGCTCTGCAATGCCAGCGGCGTCGCTTGATGTGATGCGCACGCTCTTTACTGCATCGCTCATCGCGTTCAGTTCTTCTGGCGAGCGCGCAAGGCTAGCAAGCAAATTATCACTCGCCGCGATAGCTTCAAGAAAATCAGTCGCTTTGCCGAACGAGCCAAAGGTTTCTTGGAGCCGATTTGTGTTACCGCCGTGAAAGCCGACGTTACCGAACGCGCTTTTGGCTTTTACACCGTGCTGAACATCCTCAAAAATAGTGTTTGGGTCGCGGTCGGTCGTCATTAAATCAAACGAGGGTGCGCGATTTTTACTACCGAACAGGGAATCAAGCGCACCGCCGATGGTGCCACCCGCAAACGCCCCTATCGGGCCGCCAAAATATGTACCAATGACCGCGCCAGCCGTCGCGCCAAACGAACTGCCTGCCTCTTTTCCGAACAGCGCCGCGCCTGCTTTAGTGCCCAAGTAGCCACCCGCCGCGCCCGCCCCACCGCTGGCTAAGCCCTGCATGCCGCTAAAATTCTGCAGGCTGCCGCCCATGAAGCCGGTTGCACCTGTGCCAGACGTTGCCGCATTAGCAAAGCCTGTGCCGCCATACGCCTGCGCACCACCAGCACCCACCCACTGAATGCCACCCACGCCGCTTTGAAGCGCCTGAAAGCCGTTTTTCAGCGAGCCAATATTTAGGCCGCCCAAGCCGTCGCCAGCGCCAGCACCGCCAGCGCCAGGTATTCCCAGCGCGCCGCCCATTTGCTGCGTAAACTGCACAACAATGGGCTTGAGCGTGGCTTGATATGCCAGCTCGCCCAGCAAGCGCTTAAAGCCGTCTAGCAGTTGATCAGTAAAATCATCGAACGAATCAAACGCGCCGGTGAAGGCATCGGCAAACGTTTCATCAATGCGGTTGCTAGCCTCTTCCCACGCGCGCGCCATCTCCTGTGCGGCGGGGTCAGATTCTAACGCCAGCTGTTGCATCTCATCGCGGATGCCGCCGATCATGCGCGTGTACTGCTCGCCGTCTATCTCGCCCGCGCGGTAGCGTTGGTTAATCTGCTCAAGCGCGGTTTGTAGCTGTAGGGCTTTTTGATTATGACGGTCGTAAGTGCTTACCAGCGTTTCAGTTTGTTTCTCGTAATCCTCGGCACCGGTGGCCGCCCGCTGGTACTGCTCAGCGTTCCAGCGCACCGCTTCGCCATAGGCTTCTTCGCTGATCGTGCTATCGGCTAGGGCTTTATCTAGCACGCCCAAACGCTCTACGTATTCAGCGTGGTCTTTCAGCAGCGGGTCCATCTCCTGCTGAATGCCCACCAGCGCTTTTGCTTGGGCTTCGGCGACTTGCTGAGCCTTGCGGGCGGCAGCTTCGGCAGACTTGTTAGCATCGCCCAAATAGCCAGTCGGCGTAATTAAATTACGGGTGGTTTTCTCTAATTCTTCAAGCTTTGCATCAATCTCAGTGACAGAACCGCCCGCTGCATCAATAGCCTTTCGGGTGTCTAATAATTCAAGCCGCAAATCGTATAGCTTTTGCTGAGCCTCACTGCGCATGCCCATCCCAAAAGCTTCTTGACCGCCTACGGCATCCCATTGCCGTTGCTCATCGGCAACTACCTGCTGCTGACGCGAAACATCCATAGCCAGCGTAGCTTGCCGGAACTGCTGAAACTGTCGCTCAGCCTCCAGCATTGCCCTTGCATTTTTAAGCGCGGCTTCTGAATTAGCATCCAGCGCGCTTGTCATGTCGTCTACGCGATCAGTCGCAGATTGAATCTTTGGCGCTACAAGACCCAGCTCTTCGCGAAAATAGTAAATCGCGCCACCGGCCAATACGGCAGCACCCATCGGACCGCCCACTAGAGACATAGCACCAGCCGCCACGCGGGCAGACGTTGCCAGAACACCATTGGCGCGCGCGGCGGCGCTTGTTGCAGCGGTATATGCGCCTACGGCTGCAGTAGCGGCGGTATCTGCGCGTGCTTTTTCTACGCTAGCAGCCGAGGCTAACTTCTTAGCAGAGGTGGCGGCGGCTTCTGCCCGGGCAAGCCGCCCGTTGGCGGCGGTTAGCTGGTTAATAGCGCCCAGCTCTGCCGTGTGTAGCTGGTTAATGCGGGCCTGCACCTGCATGCGGCCAGCGGCGTTCGCCTGTTCGCCCAACCGTTGCGCGGCCAGGGCTTTCTCTGCGGCTAGCTGCGCCTGCAAGCGTTGCAGGCGCTGTGCATCCATCGCTGCGGCGTTACGCTCCTGAGCGGCCTCTTGGGCGGCACTAGCCGCACGCTGGGCAGCGATGCTTTGCAAATTAGACGCCGTTCGCGCCAAGGTCGCAGCACGTGAGGCCTCCATTGCCTGCGCTTCCGCAAGAGCGGCAATATGGGCACGGTCAGCGCTAATTTTTGATAACGTGGCAGCTGTAGCTGTAACCAGCGAGCCAGCAAAACGCCCTGCCAGTACGCCAGTTAATAGCAGGGTGCCATCTGCTACACGATCGACAACAGACTCCATGCCGCCCATGTCAGTAACAAACTGCTGCACATCACCAGAAAGCTTGGCAATGCCCGGGGCCAATTCAGACGCAACAGTATTGGCAAACGCAGTTCCAAGCCCCGTCAGCTCATTCAATGCTTGGCTTGCATCACGTATGCCCTGAATATCACTTTCCGGTATTGTGATCCCCAGCTGATCAGCAATCCCTAGCTGCTCTCTCAACGCCTCGGCATTGTTTTCAAGCAGCGGCAGCAATCGGGTGGCATCGTTACCCAAGCCCTCGATAAAAGCGATTTTCGCGCCCCGGTTGCCCACTTCATCAAACGCTTTAGCAACGGCCAGCAGCTGCTTGTCTGGGCTTAAGTCCATCAAATCGCGGATATTGAGGTTTAACACCTCGAACAAATCAGCCGCTTCACCGCCGCCGGTATTAACAAAGTCCCCGATTTTTTCAGCGGTATCTTTGAAGATGTCCCCCATTGCGCCAGATTGCATACCTGCAGCCTTGGCGGCAAATTCCCAGCGCTGCAGGGTTTGCAGGCTAACGCCCAGCGATTGCGCCAGCGCGTCTTGCTGGGCAATATTCTGGGTCTGGTTAACTGCCATTGTGCCAACGGCTGCCGTGGCGGCGGCTGTAAACGTGGCCAGCTTCTGAGCGCGGATACCCGCAGACTCAAAACTGGCGGCCATCTCATCGCCTTGGCGCTCGGCGCGCTGCATTTCCCGTGTTAAGTCGGCATTGGCTCGCTGCAGATCCCGCGACGCCTTTACACCGCTAGAGCTGTCGCCTTTGATTACAAACTCAGTGGTATATCGACGTGACATAGGGGTTACCTCAAATTACGAGCACAAAAAACCCGCCAAGCGGCGGGCATTATTAAAGTGGTTTTAATTACTTATGATCGGGGCTCTGGCTATTCACCAACTTTCATCATCTCATCAAGATCAGCCTGCAAAGCTTCTGACTCAAGACGCTGCCGCTCTAACTCTGCCGCCACAAATTCTGCGTCATCGTTTAAGGGCGCTCTGTTTTCGCTAAAAGCTGAGAAAAAAAATACCTCAGCAGTTACTTCATAATCTTGTATATCAGCAATCTCAGGCGGCGCTGACAGCTCAAGCGTATAAGCCTCCCCATTTTCAACACCCCCTGGTACTGAGTAATGCTGCTCCCAAGAGCTTACCCAAGGCACTTCTCGCCCTGGGGTTACAAAGTGAGCTGCGATATACCCTCTCGCAACTGCGGTATCTGAGGCATTTTCTATTGTCACTTCAAAGATTAAAGGGTCTTTTGAAACGTGAGTATCAATAACAACTACATCGCCATAAGCGATTTTCGATATAAATACTAGAATGAGACTCCATTCTTTTTTCAACACGTTTAGCCCCCCAGCTTGGCAAGCAAGCGACTAATAAAACTGGGCTTTTTAACGGTTACTGGCTTTGAAGGCTCTTCGGGAATTGCCTTAGCAGTGTTTTCTTGAGCATGCTCAAATGCTGGCGGGCTAACGATTTTATTGGCTGGCCTTGTTTTCAGTTGCGCAAGAGCTTGCCGCAAATCATCTACCCTGGTGAACTCACGCGGGTCTATCAGCTCACCCGTAGCAGGGCTTACCACGCCACCCTTTATGCGATCCACCATAAACATCTTCATGCCTTGGCTCTTCAAACACATGCCTTTCAGGAATACGCGCCCACCTTTAGCAAACACCAGATCAATTTGAACATGCCTTTCTTTAGGTACTGAATCCCGCTCGCCCTGGTATTTGAAAAGCACCTCTATCGGCTCCTCAAAGTCATTTGCCGCCCAAGCGCTTTCACTATTTGAAGGCGCTGGCTTCGGCGGCTGGGGTGTAGAAATGACACGAGGCTGCTCGACAGTTCGCTTTGGCACTGATATTTCTAAGCGAGCCGCAGGCGCAGACGTTTCTTTCCAATCATCGGGCTCGAACGAATCTCTAGACGAAACCTTCTTCCTAACCCCGCGATCACGCACGGCAGCCGACGCAGGTGCCCCACCATGCGAACTTATGATGTTAGGAAGCCAAGGCCACTCGTAGGTAGGCCATTCCCTCATAAGCTCAGACCAAACGTTGTATTGGTAGTAATAAGGGTGGCTTTCGATTTCGCCGCTCAAAACGAACACCATATTAGTGACCGTTTCCTTTAATGCGGCTTCAAGTCCGTCGCCCGGCAAAAACTCATGAGTGGGCGGCATTTTCTCTGGATTGACTAACGCAAAGGCGGCTAAATCACTGGCTAAATCTGGCTTCTTACCCTTTGGCTCAAGGCCGTTACCTATCATCAACGCCTTCAACTCTGGCACCGTGTGGCCGCGCATAAGCAGTGACAACCAATCCCCTTTTGCTGAGGGCGTCCATCGACGGATAAGATTTAGCTTTAGGGCTTGGTGCGTCTGCTGCTCAGAAAGGCTAAGAGACATTGATTCGTCATCATCCCCCATTAATAAAAGCTCTTCGAGATCCGAGTAATGCCCCTTGAAACAGTAAAGATCACCAAGCGTTTCTTTGGTTGCGCGGTTGAAAGCGGAATCTACCTCCTCCACCTCAAGCTCATGAGCATATTCATCATTGAAAAACTGATTGAATATTGGCTCAGCCTCCTTCATCAGCAACCCTTTTAAATCCTCTCGCATATTAGAGAGGTCGGTTACATCTTTAATTTTTATTGGGCTTTTCGTGATCGACAGCTTTTTAGGCTTGAAGCGGCCTGTCTGAGGATCTTCATACAGTGACAAATCCATGCTCCTTCCCCCTTGTTATGGTTCCCGTAAAAACCATAAAGGAGCACTAACAGCTTTGCTAATTTTCTTTTATCACCCTCGCATCACTTCCAACGCGCCAGCCTCAATATGCTGGATTTTACGCAGCGTGTCGCGCTGATCCTCAACGCCCAGCATACGCATGGTGCTTTCTAGCTGGCTACGCTCGATGCCCATAGGCACCGGGCTGCCCATGGGCGGGGTTAGGTAGCGCCACTGGCTGGCACAATCTCGAAACACGTTAAACGCGGTAACGTTGCAGGGCCAAATAACAACGCTGGTGGGCTTCTTGTAACGCTCAGGGATGGTGACTCCCCAAGCGTCTAAGTCGCTTTTTAGCTCGTTTTTCGTACTACCTTGAGCGCCCGCCCACGTGCGCCCAAGGTCGTTTAGTTTTTTGCGGTGTACTCCGGCACGCCTTGCTGCACATGGTTCCACGCGCGCACACAGCCCATCAATACATAGGGGTCTTTGACCAGCTTGGCCTTCATTTCCTTCGTCACTTTCAGGTCGTTGCCGTCTGCGTCGGCAAAGCCGCTTAGGGTAATCACGTCATCAATCACGTGCTCAAACCCTTTAATTTCGCCATTCTTTTGCTTTTCTTGTAACGCTTCTTGCTCGTCAATATCACGCACGCGAATTTCAGCGGTAAATTCCTCTTCTTCGCGACCTGGGCGCTTGATAGCAACGGTTTTAAATACGGTAGCGAGTCCAACAACATAGGCTGCAGCCATGGGTAATACTCCTGGGTTTCATTTTTTGGGAACGCTAGAAACGACGACGCCCGCATAAAGCGGGCGTGGCGTCGTTAGTTGCTTGCTTTTTAGCTATGCGTGATTAGTTCACGCCTTCATCACTTGGCGAACAATACCAGCTCGTCGTCACCTTCCACCGACAGCCAGCGCAGGTCGCTTTGCACGTGGGTAATGCCGTCGCTGTCTTGCGTGGTCATGCTGGCCATCTGCACTTTTGGCCCGCGCGCGCCGACAATGTTGCCGGGCACCGTGCCGTGCGAGAACGCCACCGCGCCGGTGGTAACCACTTGGTGTGATTCGATCTTTTGAAACACATCAAAATCAGCGATACGCGGCGCTTGGAATGCCGCTTGCCCGGTGGGGGCGCTATCGGTGATATGAACACCTTCGTAGTTAACCAAGTTGCGGTAGGTCACCGTGTTAGCCAGGTCAAAGCTAAAGCTTTGACCGATAGCCTCATGCCCCAGCAATGTGAACTCGGTGGTGTTCTCGAAATTCACCGGGATCTCATCGGCCTGATTTTCAACGCTCAGCGTGATGGGCGATACCGTAGTTGGGCGTTCGTACAAACCTGTCATAGTGAACGCCAGCGTAGGTAACGCGGCGGTCGCCGCGCTGCCTGTCACGGTGCCGCGAACGCCTTTTACGCACTGCTGTTGGCCGTCATGCAAGTAGTAGATTGTGAGCGAATCCCCCTCGTTGCTTGTGCGGGCATAGGTCACTTCGCCCGCATCCAGGTCTTCCACTTCTTGCATCTGGCACGCGCGCGCTAACAGCCCCCAAGCAGGTGGCACAACCGTTGTACCAATGACTGGGGCTGTGCCGCTACCGCTCCAAGGCACGGTAACCTGCACCTGCGTATTGGGGCCGGTGTTAATTTGCGCGTAACCGCCCATTTCCTGGCGGATGCGCGTTCGCTCAACGGTATTGCCTTGGTAGGGCGTAATGCTCAGCTCAGTGGCTAGCATCAGCGTGCCGGTTTCAATCGCCGGGGCTACGCCGTACTCAGTTTCCAGACATACCACGATGGCTTTTTTTCGCTCAAGTAGCGGCGTTGGCATCGTCTTTACCCTTTACGTTGGTGACTGTTTTTGCGCTGCTAGGGGCTGCGGCAGGCGCGGCGGCGGGGGCTGCGGCTTTGTGCTTGCCGCTTTCCACTTTGCTTGGGTGTTCAGCGTGAGCGCCGTAGCGTTGCTGCTTAGCTGGCTCGCTCACTTGCGTTAGCTCGCCGTTTTTGCGGCGAAATTTTCCGCCTTGCTTGGTAGGCATGGTTTCCTCCGGGCATAAAAAAACCCGCACGCGGCGGGGGCTTTGGGTTGTGGGGCGGGTTAGATGGTGACGGTGCGGGACGCGGTTAGCGCGTTAGGGGTTTCGAGCGTCCAGTATTCACGCCACCAGACATAACGCCCGCGTATTTCCTGCATTTGCCCGCTGTGAAACGCCATTACCCCGCTACTGCCGGGGGGCTGCCAGCCAAACAGCGCTTCCCGCACTTGATGCCGCTGGGCGCGAAACGTGTCGCCGGTTTCGCAAATAATGAACACGCCATAAACCTGCGCTGTCGCTTGACGGCGGCTGAGTTCGTTGGCGGCTTCCGCTGAGTCTTCCGCTAGATAGACGTAAGCGGCGGGCGTTTTGTCGTTGTAGTCGTCGATAGGCTCGCTAAACCACGCCTCATCAACCACTGCAAACCCTGGGCATTCGCTAGCAACGCGGGCTTTTAGGGCGTTGGTTATGTCGTAATCCTGCATGGGTTCCTCATTTTCTCTGGCCTAGCAGGTAGTCCATACGCCCGCTGAACTGCCGGGGCAGATCTTCGCGCACCATGTCTTGGGCGCTATCGATAACGCTGTGGTGGGCTACCATGCCGGGGATTGAGGGGCCAAACTGCATAGTGGGCTTGCTGGCGTTGTCGTCTTTATCCGCCCGCCGCCAGATTCGTCCTTTGGCAAACCAGCCGCCCTTGACCACCTGACGCCCGGTGTCTTTGCGCACTTGCACGCTGGCACCGCGCCTGCGGGTTTTAAACTTGGTGCCGCGCTTGCTGGTGGCCATAACCACGCGGGCACGGGTGGTTTTCGGTTTGAAATTATCTAGCGGCAGCTTACGCCCCGTATACAGCAGCGAGCGCGACGCATCGCGCCGTGCCCGCTGAATTTTGAGGCGCTTTTTAATATCGGCAACGCTGACGTGATAGTCATCCCGCACCGCTTTTGATATGTGCGTTGCGGCTTTCCGCTGGGTGCGATCAAGCGATTGCTGAAACGCCTTTTCGACCGTTTTGGGGTCGTAGCGGTTTTTCAGTGCCTGTAGCTCGTTGATGTCGTATTGATAGCGCATTACGTCACCTCGATTCTGACAAACGCGCCGTCGTCCTCCACGATTGAGCCATAGCGCCAGCGACGGCCATTGACGGTAAACTCCGCACGGCGGTCTACCTCGCCCACCTTCGCCACCGGCACTAGCAGGGTTTTGACCTTGCGACCTAACCCGTTCTCGTCGATCACTTCAAAATCGTTATCGAACTGGTAAGGCACGTCGATAACGTCGGCGGCGTTGGGGACGGGGTGGTAAGTGCAAAGGCCATCGCTGAGGTGTTTTATAGCCGCCTCGTTCAGGCGGCTAGCGTACTGGTCAAAGAAGGCCATGGGGCACCCGCTTACTCAGTGAGCTTGATACACGCTTGCGGGCGGGTGCAAAGGTGCGCCGGGTTGGATTGCGCTTCTAGCTCCACCCCTTTGTCGTGAGGCAACATATCAGAAGAGGCGTAGAACGGTAGCCCAAGCGTGTTAACGGTGCTGCCGTAAGGTGCAGGGGCAAAGCGGCTAATGAATAGATCCATCACGCCAAGCGGTACAACACGCGCTTGATCGTCTGGGATTTTCACTTTACCGCCGCCGCGATAGCGCTCCCAGTAGATGCCACCAAAATAGAAGGCATCACGTGGGTCGGCACGCAGGCGCTCACCATTTTGATAACGCTCGTATGCCTCTTTGACTTTGCTGTGGCTAATGAATTTGCGCCAAAAACTCTTGCCACACATGGCGGTTGCGCCAGTGAAAGAAAGCCCGCCAAGCCCCTCCTCTATTTTTTCGAGGATGTCGAGGCATTTCCCCTGCATATCAGTTCCTGCGGTAGCAAGGGCCATAACTACGCTTTTTTCAGTAATCCCAAACACTTGATACAAATCATAAATGACTGTCGTGCCGTCAGAGTCCAGCACCTTACCTTGCATGGCACCAATGCGGTGATATTCGTGGGTAATGTCGATAAAGCGCGCCATCTTCGCTAGGCGGCGATTGACCACCGACTGCACTGCCTTCATCGAGTCTTCACTACCAAATTCCCGCACGTTCTGCACTTCATCCGCTAGTACTGTGGCAGTCGTCGGCAAGTGGGCGGTGGTGAATGTAAACCCAGAGCGCTTATCGCCACCGATTACCGTGCCCGGCGCGCCACGGGATTTATTCTCAACCAAGCCCAATTTTTCACCGTCCTTTTCAATCAGCACGCTGGTGGTGCTAACTCCGGCGGGTTCAAACAGGCCCAAAGAGCCAATCTGATTGGGCAGGTATTCAACGTCATTGATGGCCGCCGTTAGCGATACCATCGTGAAAATATCGGAATCAAAAACACCAGGCATAGTAAGCCTCTCTTTCTCTTTAATGGATTGCGGTTATCAATTGCCCAGAACGGGCAATCAGTG